>NZ_JBCLVL010000039.1:0-920 GCF_048537895.1 Gordonia sp. CPCC 206044 | reverse complement strand
TCCATCCTCTCCTGCCAGCACGAAACTGGCCATCAGGATGTCCACGAAACGGGGGCAACCTCACGGGCAGTGAGAGGCGCAACAGGTGGGAGTTGTTTTCCGGCAACGGGTCACGGGTGTGGTGTCAGCGTTGGTTGCTGTGCTGGTGATCGTCGGATCGCCCGCATTGACTGCCCCCGCAGGTGCGGCACCATCGGCACCGGTGGCGATCGTGATGATGGCCGGCACAGGGGAGACCAGCGAGGCGGCGAATTCGAATGTGCCCGTTGGAATGCTCAAAGGAGTGACCGACCGAGTGAAAGCCGCTGTTGGTGGCCAGGTCTCGATCATCTTCCCGGGCTACTCGGCGTCAGCCTTCAACAAGGGCAAGACCTATGTCGAGTCCAAGGAATCCGGTAAGCAAGCGCTGAAAGCCGCTCTACAACGACTCGATCCATCGACGAAGGTGGTGTTCGGCGGCTACAGCCAGGGCGCCGACATCGCCGGCGACGTCGCCTCCGACATCGGCAACAACCGAGGACCGATCACCGCTGACCGCATCCTCGGCGTCGCCCTGCTGGCAGACCCCGGCCGAGGCACCACCGGTGAGGCACTGGTCGGACCGAACACCAGCCCCGGTGTAGGGATGGGCGGCGACCGCCCCGGCGGCATGGGTGCACTGGCCGGTCGCGTCGCCACCATCTGCGACACCGGCAAAGGCGGGTCACCCGGTGACATGTACTGCAACCTCGACCGCAAGAAATACCCACTGGTGGCCAACATCTCGCAGATGCTGGCGATGACTCCGGCCGAGGCCAAAACCAAAGGTGCCGAAGACCAGAAGCTGGGTGGTCTCCCCGGGACTGTGGGCCAATCGGGGGTTAAAGGCCAAAATGTGTGTATGGAACCCCGGATTTCCGGGGGCTGACCTCGGGTGATGG
>NZ_JBCLVL010000038.1:0-1133 GCF_048537895.1 Gordonia sp. CPCC 206044 | reverse complement strand
CTAGCTGTACTGACCTGCCAGGTTGGGTACGCGGCTGACGGGTGAGTTGCCTCGCAGTGCGGTGTGGCCGCGTTCGTGATTGTAGATGCGAAGGAACTCGGAGAAGGCCGCGGCGCGTTCGGTTTCGCTGAGGTAGGGGCGGGCGTAGGCCCATTCCTCCTGCAGGGTGCGGTTGAAGCGTTCGACCTTGCCGTTGGTTTGTGGCCGGTATGGTCGGGTCCACTTGTGTTTGATCCCGTTGTCTGCCAGCAAATCCCGGAATATTCGAGACCGGTAACACGACCCGTTGTCGGTCATCACCCGCGCGGTGGTGACACCGATAGAGGCGAAGTGCGCCAATGCCCGGGCCATGAACGCGGTCGCGGTTTCCTTCTTCTCATCACCGAGGATCTCTGAGTAGGCGTAGCGGGAATGGTCGTCGACGGCGTGGTGGAGGAACGCGTACCCCAGGTTGGGGCGACCGTGGACTTTGCGCGGTCGCGCGGGCTCGCTGTGGGCGCTGGAGTTGCGGGTGCCCTGGGCGCGGCCGTGGATGCGATGTCCGCCACCGTCGGGGATTCTGCCGAGTTTCTTGATGTCGACGTGGATCAAGTCTCCGGGCGCTTGGCGTTCGTACCGGCGAACCTCGCGTCTGCGGGCACGTACGGGCGCCCCGGTTGCCGGGTCGGTCCATGACAACCGTAGGCATCGGTGCCGGGTCAGGATGCGGTGCGCCGTGGAGACGTTCAACCCGAGGTGAAACGCGATCCGGGCAGGTCCCCAGCGGCGGGAGACGCGTAACCCGACGACCCGGCGTTCCCGGCGCCGGCTGGTGCGATGCGGACACGATCGGGGTCGGCTGGACCGGTCGACCATTCCGGCTGACCCCGCGTCGCGGTAGCGGTCGGCCCACCGTTTGGCCGTGGTGACCGACACGTTGAACCGGTCAGCCGCGCGGCGCAGTGGCCACCGGTCATCCACGACGCACCGAGCCAGACGCAACCGACCAGTCGGGGACAACGGTGAATTACGGTGAGACACGAAGACCTCCGGGTTGAGGAGCGGTTCCTAGACAGCTCCACACCTCACTCGGAGGTCTTCCCTATGTCACGTCGACTCGCCGACCGCCGTACTTAACGTCCCGGGTCAGTACA
>NZ_JBCLVL010000037.1:0-1232 GCF_048537895.1 Gordonia sp. CPCC 206044 | reverse complement strand
GTTTTGAATAGCGACTCGGAGAAGGGGTTGTCGTCACTGACGCGCGGGCGGGAGAACGATGCGGTCACGTCGTTGTGTGCCAGGGTGTCGAGCAACTCGTGAGAGCGCATCACCGCCCCGTTGTCGGCGTGCAGCATCTGTGGTGGCCCGTAGCGGGTGAACGCGTCGGTGAACATCGTGATCGCTGCTGCGGTGTTCTCTTCGGCCACCACCTGCCAGGCCACCGGGTATCGGGAGAACACATCGATGGCCAGGAGCAGTTTGAAACTCTGCCGACCCGGGCCGCGCAGGGTGGTGGCATCCCACGACCACAACTGACCCGGTGCGGTGGCCAGCACCCGCGGTGTGGTGCGGGTGGGTGGTCCCACACGTGTACCTCGCCGCCGATCACCGACGAGTTTCGCCGCTTTCGCGATCCGGTAGAACGTACGTTGACTACAGTCAACAAGGCCGGAATCGACAGCACGCCAATAGATTTGAAATATCGACAAATCGGCGTACTCGGACCGACTCATGACGTCGATCGCCTGCTGGCGCTCAGCAGCGGACAGGGCAGCAGGCTGGTCACGATCAGCATGGGCGACCGGATCGACCACCGGCGTGTAGTGGCGGTAGCCACGCACGACACGGTAATAGGTCGAGCGCGGCATACCCACCAACACACACGCCGTGCCCACAGCGAACCCCAGCGCCGACAACGCGGTCACCGTGTCGATTACGACAGCCCTCTGCGCTGCAACCACTGCCGATACTGCTCGGTACTCATCAACGCCGGCGGGATCTCGGTCTCCGGTTCCGCCGAGCCCTTGGTGATCCCCTCCAAGAGCTCGAATGCTTTTCCCAACACTTCCTGGGCAGCTTCGGCCTGCGCAACCTTGGTTTTCAACCGCTCGTTCTCCGCACGCAGCCGCGCCAACTCGGCACGATCCCGATTATCCATACTCTGCGCCTTGCCCTTCGTCGCCGCAGCCACCATCGACGCCTCGAATTCTCCCCTCTCACGCGATCGGATCCAGCGTTCGACCGTCGATGAGCCCAAGCCATGTTCCCGAAGCAACCGCACCTTCGAACCCCGCTCACGACACTCATCCCACAGCTGCAGAAACTCGATCTTGTACTCCAAGGTGAACGAACGCTGACCACGCGGCGTCCTACCAACCTGCTCACGCACGTCTACTCCATCCCCACGCCCACCGCCACGAGGTGTCTCACCACCATCCTGGCAACCGACG
>NZ_JBCLVL010000036.1:0-1297 GCF_048537895.1 Gordonia sp. CPCC 206044 | reverse complement strand
TGGGGTTCACCCCGTTTGGTGGACATCGGTTAAGCGGCCTGGTTGACCGTTTGGTGAATCATGTTGTGTTCGAATGATACTGGATCGATCTGCCCGAGCGCACTGTGCCGGCGGCGCCGGTTGTAGACAGTATCGATCCAGCGGCTGACCGCGGTGATGGCCTGCAAGTGGTTCTCGAAATGGCGGCGATCGTAGAACTCGGTCTTGAGTGTCGACCAGAAACTTTCCTGCTGGGCATTGTCCCAACAGACCCCGGTGCGACCCACCGACAGTCGCAGGTGCAGTTCTGCTGTCACCTCGACCATCTGCGCCGAGGTGTACTGACAGCCGCGATCGGCATGAAAAATGACGCCGCCCGTCGACCCTGACCCCGGGTCACGAAACGAGACCGCATTGCGCACCGCGGTCTCCACCAGGTCGGTGTGCAGACTGTCGGAGAACGCATAGCCGATGACCCGCCGCGAGCAACCGTCACGGACCGCACACAGATACAGCCAGCCCTGATCGGTCGACAGGTAGGTGATGTCCGAGGTCCACACCACGTTGAGCTCGCCACGGTCGAAACGGCGCTCGACCAGGTCCGGGATCGAATGCGGGTTCTGGTCGGCGATGGTCGTCACCGGCCGCCAGCCACGTGGACTAATACCGGCAATACCGTTGTCACGCATCAGCTTTGCCACCGTCTTCTGCGATACGACCTCACCGCCGGCACGTAGATCGGCTACGATCCGCGGGGCGCCGTTGACCCCGTCAGAGGCATCATGGAACGCGACGATCTTCTCGCTGAGCACCGTCCGCCGCACCGCGCGTGGACCTGGTTCACGGCGCTGACGGGCACGCCAGGCATAGAACCCTGAGCGTGACACCCCCAGCAGTTGCACACACCGACTCACTCCGTAGGTGGCCTTCTCCGCCTCGATCAACTCGAACGCTTGGGCAGGTTCGAGTTCTCGGCCGCGAAGAAGGCCGCCGCTTTTTTCAGGAACTCCCGATCCATCCGCAACTCGGCCACCTCGCGACGCAGCCGCTCCAACTCGGCACGCTCGTCGACATCGACCGCCGGTGGCGGATCGGCCATCCGGGATCGTTCGATCGCCACCCACTTACCCAGCAACTGTTCCCCGACACCGATCTCGCGCGCCACCTCGGCGATCGTGCGCCCGGTATCAATCACCAGACGAGCTGCCTCCTGCCGGTAGGCCGGTGTGTAGCTCTTGCGCTGTGCACCCACCACTCCATCCTCTCCTGCCAGCACGAAACTGGCCATCAGGATGTCCACGAAACGGGGGCAACCTCA
>NZ_JBCLVL010000035.1:0-1309 GCF_048537895.1 Gordonia sp. CPCC 206044 | reverse complement strand
GGGTTAATGGCCAAAATGTGTGTATGGCTGTCGGCGTGTCTTGGTCGGGTTAGCGTGATCGTCCTGCCCAGCCGTGTTGGAGGCCGTTGCCGTCTTCCCAGCTGAAGCTGGTGCCCATCGAGGGACCGGTCGGTTCGTCATTTGGTGTGGTTGTCGGTCGGCGTGGTGGCGGGTTGTAGTGCTCGGGTTTCACGAGGCTCCAGGGGTCGTGGGGATGAGCGGTGAGGCTGTTCAGTTTCCATTCGGCAGCGCGGCGGGCGTGTTCGGTGAGGAAGCCTCGGTGGGCGCGGAAGAGGTCTTTGAGAGCTTTGTTCGGGCCACCTTCCAGCGGTGAGGTGGTGCGCTGCAGCGGGTGATCGTCGTCGGTGAGTGCGGGGTCGATCCAGGTGAACAGGTGGTCCTCGGCGATGAGTCGACGGAACAGTCCGCGGGTCTTGCGCAGGTCGCGGTGGGTGTACCACCAGCTGCTGGTGTCGGGGACGCCCGACGGACGTTCGGTGTGTTTTCGGGCGTAGGTGCGATGCCGCATGAACTGGTCCCATTTCTGTTCCCACTCGTGGTAGGTCTGCAGCCACAGCACGGCTTGGTCGACGTTGCGAATGTTCATCAATGCTTTTGTCAGGGTGAGGATTTCACGTCCCGGTTCGAGGCGGGGCCGGAAGGTGTGGTGGCGGCGCACGGTTTGGAAGATGTGGAAGTAGCAGCGTTGGACCCGGGCGGTGGGCCAGTCGGTGGCGATCGCTGAGGCCAGCCCGCGGCCACCGTCGATGACGGCCACCGCGGGTGCGGGTTGGCGTTGCAGGATCTGTTGCCAGGCGATCTTCATTTCGTGGTCGCACCACTGCCAGTCCAGAACGTGGCGACCGTCGTAGGCGATGAGCAGACACCACGACTGGAAGTAGGTGCCATCGAGCAGCACGACCTCGGCCGGGGTTGCCGACGGTGGTGGGGGTGGGACCGCAATGTTCCAGCACCAGCCGGTGTCGCGGCGAAAGGTGCGTGCGCTCGAGGATTGTTCAGCGGGTCGGCGGCCGTGCAGGAGCCAGCCGAGGAACGCGTCGAGTTGCGCCTTACGGGTGATATCGGGGCGTGACTGGGTCTTGGACGCTCCGCAGTTCTTGCAGCGCCATCGGGTCCGACCGGCGCTGGTGGTTCCGTTCTTGACGAGCTTGGCGCCACATACACCACACGTCGGCGAATTCCGAGGACCTGACACCGAACATGCTTTCAGAGCATGTTCGGACCACCATCACCCGAGGTCAGCCCCCGGAAATCCGGGGTTCCATACACACATTTTGGCCTTTAACCC
>NZ_JBCLVL010000034.1:0-1343 GCF_048537895.1 Gordonia sp. CPCC 206044 | reverse complement strand
GGACGCTCCTATGTTCGGTCAAGCGGGTGGGTGCTCGAGGATTCGGAAGATTTGGCGCGCTGCGTAGCGTTTGAGGCAGCGGCGGATTTCGCGAGGTGTTTTGCCTTCGGTGGTGCGTCGTTGGGTGTAGGCCTTGGTTGGGTCGTCGTGTCGTTGCCGGGACAAGACGATGGTGTGGAGTGCCCGGTTGAGTTGTCGGTCGCCATGATGGTTGACCCGGTATCGGGTGGTGATCTGCCCACTGTTGGCAGGGATGGGTGCGGTTCCGGCGAGCATGGCGAACGCCGCCTCGGAACGGATACGTCCGGGGTGTGACCATGCGCAGAGCACGACCGCGCCGACGACGGGACCGACACCGGGCACGGTGAGCAAGTCGGGGCGCCAGGAGGTGATGATCTTTTTCATCGCTTTCTCATGGATCTCGGCCTCGGTCTTGAGGTCGCGTGCCCGACGTGCCAGGGTCTTCAGGATCGTTGCAGTGGTGCGTGTTTCGGTGTCCCATGCTGGGTTGATGCGCCAGTTGGCGGCGAGGGAGATCATCTGTGTGGTCTTCTTCGCGCGTAGCTTGTCGCGTAACACGGCGGGGGCAGCGACGACGAGCCCGTGGATCTGTCGCTGCGCGGTTGTGTATCCGTCGACCGCAGAACGACGTGCGGCGAGCAGTACTGATAGCGCTTGGCGGTCTCCGGTGCTGCGTGGTGTGCCGTTCATGGTCCGTGACAGGGCTTCTCGACCGGCTCGAACTGCGTCGATGGGGTCGGACTTGGCGCCGTTACGCCGTGTCGGTCGAGTGGGTCGGTCCAGCTCGATGACCAACTCATCAGTCAGTCGCCGTACTAGGCCGGCGCCGTGGCTGCTGGTGCCCTCGATCGCCCATGCCCGCAGAATCGGGTGCGGGTCGGCGAAATCCACCATTTGCTGATAGCCCGCCTCGGTGGTGGGCACGGTGATCTCGTCGAGTACCGCGCCCGTGCCTGCGTGAATGATCGCGGCACTATGGGAATCAACGTGGGTATCGACACCGATGACAATGTCGACGACATCAGCCAGACTGGTCATGCGTTCTCTCCCTTGGACAGGATGGACGTGATGATTTCCGGTCCGGGAGGAATCACGGCAGGACTGTGATGAGACACAGCACCGCATCAACGGTGCCGGTCAAGCTCCTGATCAGGCCAGTTGTGTTCCAACCGGGCCGGGATCGTGACAGCGCACGCGGACAAGTCCCGTCAAGGGCACACACAACATCGTGGGCCAGTCTCGATATGAGTCACCCATACGCCGTCACTGGCGCTCGCCACACCGCGGCGAACACCTGACCTCATTCTCACAGTCTCGATACG
>NZ_JBCLVL010000033.1:0-1937 GCF_048537895.1 Gordonia sp. CPCC 206044 | reverse complement strand
CGCAGATCTCGAAGTTGTTGCAGGAGAACGGCGATGATCTGTCGACCGTGGTGAAGCAGCTGGCGGGTACGGTACGCACCGTCGCGCCGACGTCGTTCGCGGTCGCGCCGACCTTCGCGATGCTGTCGCAGTTGTCGGCCAGCAGCCACGCCACCGCCCCCGGTGACGGGCAGATCCATTTCGGTGTCGTGCTCGAGACCAACAATCCGCCCGCGTGTACGCGTGGCTACGAGAGCACCCAGGCGATGGTGCAGGAGATGAAGCGTAAGGACCCGTCGTTCGACATCCGCTACGACGACTTCCCGTTCAACACCAATGCACAGTGTTCGGTACCGGTGGGCAACCCGACCGGCGTGCGCGGCGCCGAGCGCGCCACTCTCGCGAATCCGGATCATTCGCAGCCATGGGACAAGACTCCGAAGAAAGACCCCGACAAGCTCAACCTCAATCCGCTCGCGCAGCAGCTGGCGACGCTCATGGGCGTCCACGCGAAGTGAGCGACGACGTGGTGGCGATCACACGTATCTGTGCAGGTCAGGGGCGCGATCGGGTGCGATTTGCATCGTCGACGAACCGGTGTGTAACGTTGTGTTCACCAACGCGGGGTGGAGCAGCTCGGTAGCTCGCTGGGCTCATAACCCAGAGGTCGCAGGTTCAAATCCTGTCCCCGCTACCACTATTCAGGCCCCGACCGGAACTCCGGTCGGGGCCTGAATGCTTTTCTCATGTGCCCCGTCTGATCCGGTGGGATTGTCTACGGTTTCACACGTGGGCAGCGGACTATTCCGCCGCCCTGTCACGTTGATTCACTTGTAAAACACATGACGGTCTCAGGCGTTCTGATCACACCTGGGGACACCCGATCAGGAGGTGGGCGATGACGTTCGAGAACAAGGTGGCACTGGTGACCGGCGGCGGCAGCGGACTCGGTGAGGCGGTTGCGAAGGAGATTGCCGGGCTCGGCGCCAAGGTCGTGGTCGCCGACATCGATCTCGATGCGGCAGAACGTGTGGTCGGCGAGATCGCTGCCGACGGTGGGGTGGCGTCGGCCTTCCAGGCGAACACGGCCAAACCCGAAGATGCCGAGCGCTCAGTCGCTTTCGCGGTCTCGACCTACGGCAAACTCAACTATGCCGTCAACAACGCCGGCATCGGTGGTACCCCGGCCCCCTTGGGGGAGATCGACATCGAGGACTTCAACCGGGTGATCGGCATCGACCTGTCCGGTGTCGCCTACGGCCTGCGCTACCAGATCCCGGCGATGCTCGAGGCCGGCGCAGGCGAGTCCGCCATCGTCAACATGGCGTCGATTCACGGTGAGGTGGCTGCGCCGTTCAGCGCCGCGTACACGGCTGCCAAGCACGGAGTCGTGGGACTGACCAAGAATGCCGCCGCCGAATACGGTGCAGCTGGTCTGCGCGTCAACGCGGTCGGCCCGGGCATCATCGAGACGCCGCTCATCCAAGAGGCCGCCTCCGCAGAGGGCGCCCGCACGGCGATGGTCGAGAAGCATCCGCTCGGACGCCTCGGACGTCCGGAGGAGATCGCCAAGGTCGTCCGCTTCCTGCTCTCCGACGACGCCTCGTTCGTCACCGGCGCCTACTGGAAGGTGGACGGCGGGTACACGACCGTCTGACCGGCGGCGCGCAAGCACACCCGACCCCCGCCGTCGGCGACCATGACAGGTGTGTAAGCTGGGCGGAGTCAACGCGGGGTGGAGCAGCTCGGTAGCTCGCTGGGCTCATAACCCAGAGGTCGCAGGTTCAAATCCTGTCCCCGCTACCACGTCGAGTGCCCCCGTCCGGATATCCGGGCGGGGGCACTCGTTTTCTGTCCAGAATGGTGTGTGCGGTCACCACACCACGAACAGGTCGGGGTTAATGGCCAAAATGTGTGTATGGCTGTCGGCGTGTCTTGGTCGGGTTAGCGTGATCGTC
>NZ_JBCLVL010000032.1:0-5668 GCF_048537895.1 Gordonia sp. CPCC 206044 | reverse complement strand
GAAGAGCGCCTCTTGTTGGGGTGGTGTTGGTGGGTGTGTGTTCTTTGAGAACTCGATAGTGTGATGATGGATTGTTTGATGCCATTTTGTTTGTGGCATTTGTGTCCAAGTGTTTTTGGATGTTTATGTTGTTTTTTTAGTGTCTGCTCTTTGTGAGTGGATTGCTAGTTTTTGTTTGGTCAGGTTTTTGTCTCTCTGGCTGAGATTGTGTTGATTGGGCTGGTCCACTGTTGGTGGGTTGGTTTTGATCAGTGTTTTTTCATGGAGAGTTTGATCCTGGCTCAGGACGAACGCTGGCGGCGTGCTTAACACATGCAAGTCGAACGGAAAGGCCTCACTTGTGGGGTACTCGAGTGGCGAACGGGTGAGTAACACGTGGGTGATCTGCCCCTGACTTTGGGATAAGCCTGGGAAACTGGGTCTAATACCGGATATGACTTTACATCGCATGGTGTTTGGTGGAAAGCTTTTGCGGTTGGGGATGGGCCCGCGGCCTATCAGCTTGTTGGTGGGGTAATGGCCTACCAAGGCGACGACGGGTAGCCGACCTGAGAGGGTGATCGGCCACACTGGGACTGAGACACGGCCCAGACTCCTACGGGAGGCAGCAGTGGGGAATATTGCACAATGGGCGGAAGCCTGATGCAGCGACGCCGCGTGAGGGATGACGGCCTTCGGGTTGTAAACCTCTTTCACCAGGGACGAAGCTTTTGTGACGGTACCTGGAGAAGAAGCACCGGCCAACTACGTGCCAGCAGCCGCGGTAATACGTAGGGTGCGAGCGTTGTCCGGAATTACTGGGCGTAAAGAGCTCGTAGGCGGTTTGTCGCGTCGTCTGTGAAATTCTGCAACTCAATTGTAGGCGTGCAGGCGATACGGGCAGACTTGAGTACTACAGGGGAGACTGGAATTCCTGGTGTAGCGGTGAAATGCGCAGATATCAGGAGGAACACCGGTGGCGAAGGCGGGTCTCTGGGTAGTAACTGACGCTGAGGAGCGAAAGCGTGGGTAGCGAACAGGATTAGATACCCTGGTAGTCCACGCCGTAAACGGTGGGTACTAGGTGTGGGTTCCTTTTCACGGGATCCGTGCCGTAGCTAACGCATTAAGTACCCCGCCTGGGGAGTACGGCCGCAAGGCTAAAACTCAAAGGAATTGACGGGGGCCCGCACAAGCGGCGGAGCATGTGGATTAATTCGATGCAACGCGAAGAACCTTACCTGGGTTTGACATACACCAGACGCGGCTAGAGATAGTCGTTCCCTTGTGGTTGGTGTACAGGTGGTGCATGGCTGTCGTCAGCTCGTGTCGTGAGATGTTGGGTTAAGTCCCGCAACGAGCGCAACCCTTGTCCTGTATTGCCAGCGGGTTATGCCGGGGACTTGCAGGAGACTGCCGGGGTCAACTCGGAGGAAGGTGGGGATGACGTCAAGTCATCATGCCCCTTATGTCCAGGGCTTCACACATGCTACAATGGCCGGTACAGAGGGCTGCGATACCGTGAGGTGGAGCGAATCCCTTAAAGCCGGTCTCAGTTCGGATCGGGGTCTGCAACTCGACCCCGTGAAGTCGGAGTCGCTAGTAATCGCAGATCAGCAACGCTGCGGTGAATACGTTCCCGGGCCTTGTACACACCGCCCGTCACGTCATGAAAGTCGGTAACACCCGAAGCCGGTGGCCTAACCCTTGTGGAGGGAGCTGTCGAAGGTGGGATCGGCGATTGGGACGAAGTCGTAACAAGGTAGCCGTACCGGAAGGTGCGGCTGGATCACCTCCTTTCTAAGGAGCACACAACATCACACGTTGATGTCTTCCGACTGTGGGGACTGCGTGTGTGTGTTCGAGGGTGAAACATCAAACAGATCATCCACTTCTGCATGTGTAGAAGCTGGGGGGTCGCTGCCGGCTGTGAGGTTGGTGGGTTCATTGTCACGCTATCGGGGTTCTGAGGGAACACGCGAGTGTTGTCTCTGACCTAGCTGTGTGGTTGGCGGTGTTGGTGAGGTGTCCTGTGGTGGGATGCGGAGGCGCTGGTGACGGCATGGTGTGTGTTGTTTGAGAAGTGCATAGTGGATGCGAGCATCTTTATTTCAAACCAATGCTTCAACTCTTTGGGGTTGGGGTGCTGGTCTGTGATTTAGCAGAAATGTTTTTTGTAGCGCACGGGACGGTGTTTCGTGTGTGGTGTCTACATTTGGTCCTCGCTGGTGCGGCCTGCTCTGTGGGTTGTGTTGGTGGGGGTTGTTTGTAGGTGTTGTTGTAAGTGTTTTAGGGCGTTCGGTGGATGCCTTGGTACCAGGAGCCGATGAAGGACGTGGTAGGCCGCGATAGTCCTCGGGGAGTTGTCAAACGAGCTGTGATCCGAGGGTGTCCGAATGGGGAAACCCAGCACGAGTGATGTCGTGTTACCACCCAGTGAATGTATAGCTGGTGTGGGGGGAACGTGGGGAAGTGAAACATCTCAGTACCCATAGGAAGAGAAAACAATTGTGATTCCGTGAGTAGTGGCGAGCGAAAGCGGAGGAGGCTAAACCATGCGCATGTGTGACCGGGTAGGGGTTGTGTGTGTGGGGTTGTGGGGTTCATCTTCTTCCATCTACCTGTGGAAGCGTGAGTGATAAAATTATGGGCTAGGTGAAGTGGCCTGGAATGGTCTGCCGTAGTCGGTGAGAGTCCGGTAGCTGAAAGCCTGTGGTCTTGCGTGATGGATGCCCAAGTAGCAGCGGGCTCGTGGAATCTGCTGTGAATCTGCCGGGACCACCCGGTAAGCCTGAATACTTCCTGGTGACCGATAGCGGACGAGTACCGTGAGGGAAAGGTGAAAAGTACCCCGGGAGGGGAGTGAAATAGTACCTGAAACCGGACGCTTACAATCCGTCAGAGCTTGTGCAC
This sequence comes from Gordonia sp. CPCC 206044, assembly GCF_048537895.1. NCBI lineage: Bacteria > Bacillati > Actinomycetota > Actinomycetes > Mycobacteriales > Gordoniaceae > Gordonia > Gordonia sp. CPCC 206044. The sequence goes on along the minus strand of NZ_JBCLVL010000032.1, from coordinate 2,776 downwards.
CCTTTGGTGGGTGGTGGGTGATGGCGTGCCTTTTGAAGAATGAGCCTGCGAGTTAGTGCTCGGTGGCGAGGTTAACCCGTGTGGGGTAGCCGTAGCGAAAGCGAGTCTGAATAGGGCGTGGAGTCGCCGGGTCTAGACCCGAAGCGGAGTGATCTACCCATGGCCAGGGTGAAGCGTCGGTAAGACGTCGTGGAGGCCCGAACCCACTTCAGTTGAAAATGGAGGGGATGAGTTGTGGGTAGGGGTGAAAGGCCAATCAAACTCCGTGATAGCTGGTTCTCCCCGAAATGCATTTAGGTGCAGCGTGGTGTGTTTCTTGCCGGAGGTAGAGCTACTGGATGGCCGATGGGCCCTACTAGGTTACTGACGTCAGCCAAACTCCGAATGCCGGTAAGTGAGAGCACTGCAGTGAGACTGCGGGCGATAAGGTTCGTGGTCGAGAGGGAAACAGCCCAGATCGCCGGCTAAGGCCCCTAAGCGTGTACTAAGTGGAAAAGGATGTGGGATCGCGAAGACAACCAGGAGGTTGGCTTAGAAGCAGCCACCCTTGAAAGAGTGCGTAATAGCTCACTGGTCAAGTGATCCTGCGCCGACAATGTAGCGGGGCTCAAGTACACCGCCGAAGCCGCGGCACTCACACGAGAGCTTGTCTTGTCCTTACGGGGATGGGGCTAGGTGTGTGGGTGGGTAGGGGAGCGTCCTGCATCCGTGGAAGCGCCGGAGTGATCCAGGTGTGGAGGGTGTGGGAGTGAGAATGCAGGCATGAGTAGCGAAAGCAGAGTGAGAAACTCTGCCGCCGGATGACCAAGGGTTCCTGGGCCAGGCTAATCCGCCCAGGGTGAGTCGGGACCTAAGGCGAGGCCGACAGGCGTAGTCGATGGACAACGGGTTGATATTCCCGTACCCGTGTATCCGCGTCCATGCTGAATCAACTGTACTAACCATCCAGATCCCCCAGGAGTGCCTTCGGGTGCCGGGTGGGGTGATGCGTGGGACCTTGGTTGGTAGTAGGCAAGCGATGGGGTGACGCAGGAAGGTAGTGGGGCCAGTCAGTGGTAGTACTGGTGTAAGCCTGTAGGGCGTGTTCTAGGTAAATCCGGGACACATGTGGCCTGAGAGGTGATGCGTAGCCGTTGCGGCGAATTCCATGATCCTATGCTGCCGAGAAAAGCCTCTAGCGAGTTGGTACACGGCCCGTACCCCAAACCAACACAGGTGGTCAGGTAGAGAATACTAAGGCGATCGAGAGAACTGTGGTTAAGGAACTCGGCAAAATGCCCCCGTAACTTCGGGAGAAGGGGGACCACGTCTGGTGACGATCTTGACGGTCTGAGCTGGGTGTGGTCGCAGAGACCAGAGAGAAGCGACTGTTTACTAAAAACACAGGTCCGTGCGAAGTCGTAAGACGATGTATACGGACTGACGCCTGCCCGGTGCTGGAAGGTTAAGAGGACCGGTTAATCCCTTTCGGGGGGTGAAGCTGAGAATTTAAGCCCCAGTAAACGGCGGTGGTAACTATAACCATCCTAAGGTAGCGAAATTCCTTGTCGGGTAAGTTCCGACCTGCACGAATGGCGTAACGACTTCTCTGCTGTCTCAACCACAGACTCGGCGAAATTGCAGTACGAGTAAAGATGCTCGTTACGCGCGGCAGGACGAAAAGACCCCGGGACCTTCACTATAGCTTGGTATTGGTGTTCGGTTCGGTTTGTGTAGGATAGGTGGGAGACTGTGAAACTCGCACGCTAGTGTGGGTGGAGTCGTTGTTGAAATACCACTCTGATCGTATTGGACTTCTAACCTCGGACCCTGATCGGGTTCAGGGACAGTGCCTGGTGGGTAGTTTAACTGGGGCGGTTGCCTCCCAAAATGTAACGGAGGCGCCCAAAGGTTCCCTCAGCCTGGTTGGCAATCAGGTGTTGAGTGTAAGTGCACAAGGGAGCTTGACTGTGAGACGTACATGTCGAGCAGGGACGAAAGTCGGGACTAGTGATCCGGCACCAACGTGTGGAAGTGGTGTCGCTCAACGGATAAAAGGTACCCCGGGGATAACAGGCTGATCTTCCCCAAGAGTCCATATCGACGGGATGGTTTGGCACCTCGATGTCGGCTCGTCGCATCCTGGGGCTGGAGTAGGTCCCAAGGGTTGGGCTGTTCGCCCATTAAAGCGGCACGCGAGCTGGGTTTAGAACGTCGTGAGACAGTTCGGTCTCTATCCGCCGCGCGCGTTAGAAACTTGAGGAAACCTGTCCCTAGTACGAGAGGACCGGGACGGACGAACCTCTGGTGTGCCAGTTGTTCCACCAGGAGCACCGCTGGTTAGCTACGTTCGGAAGGGATAACCGCTGAAAGCATCTAAGCGGGAAGCCTGTTCCAAGATGAGGTTTCTCACCACCCTTGAGTGGTTAAGGCCCCCTACAGACCATGGGGTTGATAGGCCAGAACTGTAAGCCCAGTAATGGGTGTAGGTGACTGGTACTAATCGGCCGAGGACTTACCAACAACACCAACACACCTCAAAGAATGTGTGTTCGCATCCACTATGCACTATCTGAAACAACACACAACAAAAATAAACTCCTGTTGTGGCAGGTTGTTTCACAAAGTTACGGCGGCCATAGCGGAGGGGAAACGCCCGGTCCCATTCCGAACCCGGAAGCTAAGCCCTCCAGCGCCGATGGTACTGCACCCTAACCAGTGTGGGAGAGTAGGACACCGCCGAACACAACGTACGAGTGTGGCCCCCGAATCACCGATTCGGGGGCCACACTCATAT
>NZ_JBCLVL010000031.1:0-9729 GCF_048537895.1 Gordonia sp. CPCC 206044 | reverse complement strand
ACCCTGATAGGTGACCTCGGCGTTGGTGAAGATGCCCCCGGAGTCCTTCATGGACGCGGTCACGGTGTAGACACCGATCCCGACGGCCCTTTGCACGTGCACGTAGCGGACTGCCGCATACGCGGTCGCCAGCAGGCCCAGCACCACGACGATCGCGATCTGCGTTCGCGCCAATCGCGATAGTGGTGGCATTTTCCCCGAACCGCCTTTCCCGACAAACCTAACGCGCAGGCCAGCGCGGACGTCACCTTACTGGCGAGTTAGTTCTTCTGGCGTCGATCGTGGCGCACTTGTGCCACACCCCCGACGATGACCGTGATCACTCACGCCCTCCGCTGGGCGGCCGGTCACCGCCGGCATGCGACGCCGTCGGATGGGGGTCATCACGAGTGACCTTTGGCCCCTATGTGATGAACATCACAGGAGCGTATTCTGGGCGATACGCCCACCGACAAGGAGGAGTGACCATGGCAACTCACCACCTGCCCCACCATGAGAGCCACGGAAACCACCCGATGAGTGTCATCGGCTATCTACTGCTGCTCGGCGGTTTCGCTTCTGCCGCGCTCTGGCTCGTCTCGATGGCGGGCGGCGACGTCATCCCGGCCATCCTGTTCGGTCTCCTGATGGTCGCCGCGTTCGCGACTGCGGTGTCGATCCTGTTCACACTGAACCACCGGCACCATCACAGCCCGGTGCTACCGGACAACACCGACGCCGAACTCGGCCGCTACATGCGCCGCTACCGCGACTGAGAAGTCGACCCGCGAGTCACTGCAGACGGGGACTCAGCTCCCCGCCGGCAGTGACTCGTACTGCGCCACAGCCTTGTTCAGCTGATCGAGCGCCTCACCGTACGCGGTGAAATCACCCTTGGTCTGGGCTTCCTTCAACGCCGTGAGAGCATCTCCGATCGCCTGCACCGCAGCATTGCGTTCCGCCGAGTCGCCCTGACCCGGCTGCTGCGCGGCAGCGTTGTTGCTCTGCGCCGGCTGCTCCGACGAGCCGCCCTCCACGGGCGGTCCGCTGGCCGGCGCGGTCACCTCGGACGGGTTGATCCCCACCTGACGCAACGCTTCGGCGACCGTCGCGGCATAACCCACACGCGCGTCGTTGGACGCCGCGTTGTAGTAGACGAGCACCCGATACAGCTTCGGGACCGCGGAGTCATCGGTCTTGGACTGCGTGTACATCGGCTCCACATACAGAATCCCGTTGCCACCGACAGGCAGCGTCAGCAGATTTCCGTACGTCACCCGGGTGGTGTCCTCCACCTGTTTTCGGTCCGACGCGACCGGGCCGGCGCTCTTCATGTTCTCCTGCGCCTGCTGCGGACCGACCGTCTGTTGTGCCGTCGGCAGCATCTTGACCGTGATCCGCCCGTAGTCCTCCGGGTCCGACGACGCAGTCATGTACGCCGCGAGGTTGCGGGTGTTGAGGCCCGTCATCACCGTCGTCAGCTGGAACTGCGAGTTCTTGGCGCCCGGCGCCGCAGCCGTGAAGTAATACGGCGGCTGATTCAGCCCCTGCTGGGTGGCCTGGTCCTTCGTCGGATCGGACGGAACCGACCAGAAGTTGTTGCTACGGAAGAACGTCTCCGGGTCGGACACGTGATACTTCGCGAGCAACGCACGCTGGATCTTGAACAGGTCCTCCGGATACCGGAAGTGCGAGATCAGATCCTGGTGGCGATCGAGTTCGGCCCGGGTCTTGACCGTTCCGGGGAACACCTTCATCCATGTCTTCAGGACCGGATCTGAGGTGTCGAACTGATAGAGCTCGACCTTGCCCGTGTAGGCGTCCACGGTGGCCTTCACGGAGTTACGTGCGTAGGAGACCTGACGGTTCACCTGGGTGCGTCCCGTCTGCCCCTGGTTGAGCGCCTGCGCGTCGGCGGTGGCGTCCTGCAACGACATCCGTTGTGCATACGGATAGGTGTCGAGTGTGGTGTACCCGTCGACGATCCACTTGATGGATCCGTCGGCCATGACCGCCGGATAGGTCTTGGAGTCCACGGTCAGCCAGGGCGCGACCTTCTTCACCCGGTCGCGGGGGTCGCGGTCGTAGATGATCTTCGAGTTGTCGTTGATCGCCCCGGACAGCAGGATGTTGCGCTCGGTGTACTTGACCGAATAAAGGAAGCGGTTGAACCAGTTACCCAGGGACACACCGGAATCTGCGGTGTAGGTGTAGTTCTTGCCGTCTTCGTCGTACTCGTGGTCGCCGCTGGTCGAGCCGACGATGGCGTAGTCGGGGTTGACCTTGGCGATCAGCTCACCGAAGTAGATGCGCGGCTGCTTGACCTTGATCGGTGCGTTCGCCTGATACTCCGGGGACCGGATCGATTCGAGGTCGCTCACCTTGAACACCGGCAAGCCGCCGCGATCGCTCTCGCTGTCCGACGATGCTTCGTCGACCGTGTTCGCCGGCGCCGCGATGAATCCGTTGCCGTGGGTGAACACGGTGTGCTTGTTGATCCAGTTCTGCTGGTTCTCACCGTATTTCGACGGGTCGAGCTCACGTACGGAGACGACGAAGTCGCGTTCCTGACCGTCGACCTTGTAGCGGTCCACCGCCAGCTGGGCGGGGAATCCGTAGAAGTTCTTCAAGAACTGACGCTGGTTGAAGGCGGGTGCGATGACGTTGGGGTCCAGGATGCGGATGTTCGACAACGTCGCCGCGTCACTGTTGACCGCGACCGGATCGGCCTTGGTCGCCGTCCAGTCGGGTTCGTAGGACACATCTTGGTCGTCGCGCAGTTTGTAGGCCTGTTTGGTGGCCTCCAGGTTTCTCGCGATGTACGGCGACTCCTTCTCGGCAGCGTTCGGCTTCACCGAGAACTGCTCCATCGCCAACGGCCAACCGACCCCGATCACCAATGCCGACAACACCATCAACGCGGTCGCCAGCGCCGGGACACGCAGGTCCCGCAGCACGACGCCCGCGAAGAACGCGACGGCGCAGATGATCGCGATGGACATCAGGATCAGTTTCGACGGCAGCACCGCGTTGATGTCGGTGTAGCTGGCGCCGGTGAAGATCTCCTGTCTGCGTTCACTCGACAGCAGCGAATACCGGTCGAACCAGTAGGCCACTGCCTTGAGGAGCAGGAAGGTTCCGGCGAGCGCCGCCAGCTGGATACGCGCCGCCGTCGTGATCGACGGTCCGGTGCCGCCGCCGCCGAGCCGGATACCGCCGAACAGGTAGTGCGTGAGCAGATTCGCCAGAAAGGCGATCACGACGGAGACGAACAGCAGGTTCAGGACGAGCCGGTAGAAGGGCAGATCGAACGCGTAGAAGCTGACGTCGAGACCGAACTGCGGATCGGTGACGCCGAACTGCTCCCCGTGCAGGAAGGTCTGCACGGTGGCCCACGATCCCTGCGTGACCAGCCCGGCCAGCAGACCGATCAGGACCGACGGCACGATCACGAACCAGCGGGTCCGCGCCATCACCGTGGCCCGGTAGCGCGCCAACGGATCGTTGGGACCCGATGCCGGCACGAAGACCGGACGGGAACGGTAGGCCATCGCGATGGCGCCGAAGACGATCAGACCGACGACGATGGCGGTGACGAGGAACAACACGATGCGCGTCCACATGACCGTGGAGAACACTCGTGTGTATCCGACGTCGGAGAACCACAGCCAGTCCGTACCGAGTCCGACGAACCGGGGCCCGACGAGTAACAGCACCAGGACCGCAACCCCGATCCCGATGGCGATCTTGCTCCTGCGTGACAGTGTCGGCATCCCCGCCGGCCCGCGTACGCCCACCTACCCACTCTCCAAAGTTCTCAATCCGGACACCGACCCGGCACCTGCGGCGCCGATCGGTTCGTGCCACAACTGTACTGTCCGGACACCGTGGCGGTCGTCCGGGCAACGTCCGGGTGGCGATTTGGGTTCCCACACCACCCCACCCGGCATGATGGAACGGTGACCGATCGCCCTGTGCCGCCAGACTCTTCCGCCGCCGTGTCGCCCGATGCACTCGGCACCGCGCTCCGCGAGATCGTCGAGTTCGTCGATCAGGACGGGTGGGATCGGCCACCCATGCTGTTCGCTCTCGTACCCACCGCGACGCTCGCCCAGCGGCGTCCGGATCTCGTCGACGCCGACGACGACTCCGTGCTCACTCCCGTCGCGCAGGAACCGCTCGCCGACGGGACCGTCGAGGTCGAACGGGTGCTCGCCACCACGAGTTGGCCGCCGATGGTGGCCGGGGCGGCCCTGATCCAGGAGATCGTCGTGCTCCCGCCGGAGGCCGAGGCCGACTTCGGATCGGCCGCCGGATCATCGCACGGCGGACCATCACACGCCGAACCCGACGCGGCAGGTGCCGCGGCCCGCAAAGCAGCGCGAGCCCACCCGGGCGGACGGTCCGCGCGCCTGGCGGTCGGGGCGTTACGCGACGGCCGCAGTCTCGCTGTCCTCCACATCCGTCCCGAGGACCCGGACACCGACGCCCCCATCGAACTGCGCACCCGTGCCGATCTCGCGACCGAACTACGCGCGGCGCTGTTGCAGACGTTCGACGACGACTGACCGGTCGGCAGACCCGATCAGCAGTGCGGTGCCTGACGCCCGGCGCCGACGTCTCCGAGCGCATCCACGGCACCTTGCAGATTGTCGACCTTGACCAGCGTCAGGCCATCCGGGGCGTCCGAGGCCGCCTCGGCACAGTTGCCCGCCGGTACCAGGAAGACGGTGGCCCCGGCATCGCGCGCGGCGCGCGTCTTGTGGGTGATCCCGCCGATCGGACCCACGTCACCCTCGGCGTCGATGGTTCCGGTGCCTGCGATGAACTTGCCGCTCGTGAGTTCGCCCGGGCTGAGCCGATCGATGACCGCGAGCGTCAACATCATCCCCGCCGACGGCCCGCCGATGTCGCCGACGTTGTAGGCGATCTTCAAGGACGGGTCTGCGTTCACGACCTCGGGTGTCACTCCGAGGTAGCCGACCTTCGGATCGTCGGGTCGGGCGGCGAGCGTGACCGACACGGTCTGTGTCTGTCCTCCACGGACGATCTCGATGGGCAGTGCGGTGCCCGGCGCGTTGGCTTTCACCGCGGCCTGCATCTCGCTGGTGGTCGAGACCGGTGTGCCGCCGACACTGACCACCTGGTCCCCCTGCCGCAACACGTCGGCGGCCGGTCCGTCGTCGGCGACGGTGGCGACCTGGAGTTCGGTCGGGCGGTGCAGATACCGCAGGGCGGCGGCGGTCGCGTCGTCCTCCGACCCGGTCATGTCCTGCTGGTTCTGCTCACGTACCTGGTCGGGTGACTGGTCCGGCGGGAACAGGCGGTCACGTGGTTCGAGGGTGTAGGTCCCGCTCATCCACATCCCCAATGCCTGGAACAGCGACATGCCGTCGGTCACCGACACCGTGGTCAGGTTCAGGTTGCCGGTGGTCGGATCGGTCTGGGTTCCGGTGATGTCCACGACCGGTTTCGTCGTGGTCTTGCCGTCGCCCTGCAGGTCGACGGTGCCCAACGTGTTGACCGTGGGCCCCGGACCGAGTGCCACGAACGGAACCTGCACGGTCGTACCGACGAAGAGCAGTGCCACGAAGACCAGTGCGGTGACGGCGACGGTTGCGATCCGACGATGGCCGGGCTGCAATCTCATTCCGCTCACAGTAGTGGACCACCCTGTCATTGAGCGCCGTACGCTCAAGGCGAACACGGACGTGCGCACCGCCGGCACACCGGGCGGTACCGTGGAGACATGACTGATCTGCCCTTCGGCTTCTCCTCTGGCGACGGTGACGACGATCGCCGTAAGGACGACAAACGGCGCGAAGGCCAGGGCGGCGACGGCGGGGCACAGAACCCCTTCGGTTTCGCGACCGGCGGCGAGGGCTTCGATCCCTCCTCGTTCGACCCCAACACATTGGGCCAGATGTTCTCCCAGCTCGGCAACATGCTCAGCGGGATGGGCGCGGGCATGTCGTCGGGGACGGGCAGCGGCCCGGTCAACTATCAGGTCGCCACCAATCTGGCACGCCAACAGATCGGCAACTTCACGCCGGTGCTGGACAAGGAGACCTCGGCGGTCACCGACGCCGTGCGTCTCGCCGAGGTCTGGCTCGACGACGTCACGACCCTGCCGAGCGGGGTCACCCGGTCGGTCGCGTGGACGCCCGTGCAGTGGCTCGAGGAATCGATGCCGACGTGGAAGCGCCTGTGCGACCCGGTGGCGACCCAGCTGTCACGGACCTGGGAACAGAATCTGCCCGACGAGGCGGCCCAGTTCGCCGGCCCGATGATGGGGATGCTCACCCAGATGAGCGGGATGGCGTTCGGCACCCAGCTCGGTCAGGGGCTCGGCCAGTTGGCCAAGGAGGTGCTCAGCTCCACCGACATCGGCCTGCCGCTGGCACCCGAGGGCGTCGCGGTGCTGCTGCCCGAGGCCATCGCCACCTTCGCCGACGGTCTGGAACAACCCGCGCAGGAGATCGTCGTCTTTCTCGCCGCCCGCGAGGCCGCACACCTGCGGCTGTTCACCCACGTGCCGTGGCTGCGGCAACGCCTGTTGTCGACGGTCGAGGACTATGCGCGTGGCATCAGCATCGACTTCAGCGGGATCACCGAACTCACCGAGAACATCGACCCGCAGGAACTGCTGGCCGATCCGTCCAAGCTCGAGCAGCTCATCGGTTCGTCGACCTCGTTCGAGCCCACCACGACACCCGAGCAGAAGGCGGCACTCGTCCGTCTGGAGACGTTGTTGGCTCTGGTCGAGGGTTGGGTCGAGCAGGTGGTGTCGCGGGCCCTGACCGATCGCATCCCGAGCGTGGGGGCGCTGACCGAGACGATGCGGCGCCGTCGCGCATCCGGCGGTCCGGCCGAGCAGACCTTCGCCACACTCGTCGGCCTGGAGTTGCGTCCCCGGAAGGTCCGGGAGGCCTCCGCCCTGTGGCGTCAGCTCCTCGAGGCGGGCGACGTCGCGAAACGTGATGGGGTGTGGGCACATCCGGACCTGATGCCCGATGCGGACGATCTCGACAATCCGGCCGCGTTCATCGACGGGGTGATCGGCGGCGGCACGAGTTCGTTCGACGACCCCATCGCCCAACTCGAGGAAACCCTCGCGGCCGAGCGTGCCGCCGAGGAGGCCGAGCGCAAGCGCCGCGACGAGGGCTCCTCGGACAGCTCCGACAGCTGAGGGCAACCTCCACGATCACAGGGGACGCGCCCCTGTGGACAACCCGCTCGATCCGACCGCGGCGGGCCGGCGAGGTGGCACAGTGACGCCATGTCCGATCTCACCGCCATGGACACCGCGCCGCAGGCCACCGAGTCCCCCGACGCGACGGCCGGCGCCGAGCTGCCTGCGACGTTGCCCCTGGTCCGGCCCGCCACGCCGGTGCTGGTCCGGCCGGGCAATCGGGTCCACGTCGGCAGTGACCCACATCGGAGCCTGATCATCGACGTCACCGCGCCGGTCTCGGCGACGGCGGTCGCGGATCTGGTGCGGGATATGTCCCGGCCACGCTCACGCGGCGAGATGGTGCGCCGCGCCCGCGCGATCGGCCTGAGTACCGCCGACCTGGCCCGCATCGTGGGCCGTCTGACCGCGGCAGGTCAGGCCGTCCCCACCGACAGCGGTCGGGCATCGGCGACGCTTCGGATTCGGCTGCACGGTCGGGGCCCGCTCGGTGACCTGCTGGCGTCCTCGCTGACCGAGGTCGGCATGGTGCCCACCCGCTCGGTGCGTCGGCCCAGCGCACCACGAACGGTCGCGGACTGGGACACCAACCTCGTGGTCCTCACCGATTTCCTGGTGCACGAACCCGCAATCGTCAACGGGCTCAACGCGGCCCGGATCGCACACCTGCAGGTCCGGGTGCGCGACGGGGTGGGCGTCGTCGGGCCGCTGGTCCTCCCCGGACTGTCGAGCTGCCTGCGCTGCGCCGACCATCATCGCGCGATTCTCGAACCCGACTGGCCGTTGCTGGCCGCACAGATGGTGCACCTGCCCGGCTATGCCAGCGCGGCGACCCTCCGCGGTACGGCGGCCCTGGCACAGGAGCAGATCGAACAACTCGCGGGTGCGCTGTGGTCGGGGGCGAGCGGATCGTCGGTGCCTCAATTGTTCAACCGCGCACTCGAATTCCATCCGGCACCCGCGCGTCTGACCGCCGTCGACTGGCCGCCGCATCCGTTGTGCGGGTGTGGCTCCCCCGCCACTCGGGCCGGGTGACCTCGGGTTGAGCACCGCCACGCGGGTCAACTGGTCGGCTCCATCGTGGCGTCCACTATCCTGTGGTGGGGAAAGGACGCTATGAGCGACATCACGCGGGGACAGGGACGACGTAACGCGAAACTCGCGTCTCTGCCCATCGGTATGGCCGGACGTGCAGCCGCAGGCCTGGGCAAACGCATGGTTGGCCGGGACAAGGACGAAGTCCAGCAGGAGATGCTGGAGAAGGCCGCCGAGCAGCTCTTCTCGGTGCTCGGTGAGCTCAAGGGCGGGGCGATGAAGGTCGGCCAGGCCATGTCGATCATGGAGGCCGCCATCCCGGATGAGTTCGGGGAGCCGTTCCGGGAGGCACTGACCAAGTTGCAGGCCGAGGCACCGCCGATGCCTGCCGCCAAGGTCCACAAGGTGCTCGACCAACAGCTCGGCACACGGTGGCGGGAGCGTTTCCGCGAGTTCTCCGACGAGCCCGCGGCATCGGCCAGCATCGGGCAGGTCCACCAGGCCACCTGGTCCGACGGTCGCGAGGTCGCCGTCAAGGTGCAGTACCCGGGTGCCGACCATGCGCTCAAGGCCGATCTGAAGACGCTGTCGCGGATGTCGGGTCTGCTGCAGAAGCTGTCGCCGGGCACCGACGTCAAGGCGATGATGGACGAGTTGATCGACCGCACGGAGGCCGAGCTCGACTATCTCGGTGAAGCCGACAACCAGCGTGCGTTCGCCAAGGCCTTCGACGGCGATCCCGATTTCGTGATCCCGAAGGTGGTGGCCAGCGCACCCAAGGTCGTCGTCTCGGAATGGCTTGTCGGAACGCCGTTGTCGAAGATCATCACCACCGGCGATCAGGCCACCCGCGACGATGCCGCCGCCAAGATGGCGACCTTCGAGGTCAGTTCACCGTTCCGCGTCGGTCTGCTGCACGGCGACCCGCATCCGGGCAACTTCTTCATCACCGCCGACGGGCGCTTCGGGGTGCTGGATTTCGGTGCGGTCGGCCATTATCCGAACGGTCTGCCTCCCGAGACTGGGCCGATCCTGCGACTGGCCCGCGACAAGGAGTACGAAGAGCTCAAGGAGCTCATGGTCAAGACCGACTTCATCCGCCGCTCCCACGCGGATCGGGTGAGCGCAGGTGACATCGAGGCCTATCTCAAGCCGTACGTCGACCCGCTGTACACCGAGTCGTTCCACTTCACCCGCAAATGGATGCAGCGCGCCGCGGGGCAGGCGACCGATGTCCGCGGCGATGTCTACAAGACCTCGCGAAACCTCAACGTGCCCAAGAACTACGTGATGGTGTTCCGGGTGCTCGCCGGATGCGTCGGCATCGCATCACAGTTGGAGGCCAACGCACCCTACCGGGCCATCATGGAGAAGTGGGTGCCCGGCCTGGCCGACTGAACCGTCGGCCGACGACCACAACATCGCAAACGCGGATGCTCCAGGCAGACGCGAGTGTTGTACGGTATTTGTCAACCTGTCTGAGACAGGTCGGTTATTTGGGTTCTCGGTTTTCTGGTTGGTTT
>NZ_JBCLVL010000030.1:0-11200 GCF_048537895.1 Gordonia sp. CPCC 206044 | reverse complement strand
GACGATCACGCTAACCCGACCAAGACACGCCGACAGCCATACACACATTTTGGCCATTAACCCACGATGGGCTTCGCGACACCCGCAACGGTGGCCGCACGACGAAAAGTGGGAGACCCTGGATCAGGATCTCCCACTCGTCGGGGTGGATGACGGGACTCGAACCCGCGACAGCCAGGATCACAACCTGGTGCTCTACCAACTGAACTACATCCACCATCGGCGTCCGTCACACGGGGATGACCACCGTGTTCCAGAGCCAGGGTCATACTCTAGCGGGTCGAGGCCCCCGAACTCCAATCGGCCTCGATTCGGCGTGTTCACGCAGGTCCGAGGTCCTCCACGATCTTCGCGAGGTCGTCGATATCGGGTCCAGGCAGCGGGACGAAGGCGGCCTCCCGGTAGTACTTGAGTTCGCGGATGGACTCCCGGATGTCGGCCAGAGCGCGGTGTGCGAGTCCCTTCTGCGGCTGTCCGAAGTAGATCTTCGGATACCAGCGACGGCACAGCTCCTTGATCGAGCTCACGTCGACCATCCGGTAGTGCAGGTAGCCATCGAGCTCCGGCATGTCACGGGCGATGAATCCCCGGTCGGTGGCGATCGAGTTGCCGGCGAGGGGCACCGAGCCTGCCGTGGTCACCTGGCTGCGCACGTAGTCGAGGACCTGTTCCTGCGCCTGCGCCACGGTCACCGTCGATGCGCGGACCTCGTCGGTGAGACCGGATGCCGCATGCATCTTGGTGACGACCTCGGGCATGGCGGCCAGATCGTCGTCGGAGGCGTGGATGACGATGTCCACGCCATCGCCGAGGATGTTGAGTTCGCTGTCGGTGACGAGCGCGGCGATCTCGATCAGTTTGTCCGATTCGAGTCGAAGTCCGGTCATCTCGCAGTCGATCCACACGAGTTTGTCCTGCATCCGGTCAACCTTAGTCGCGCCGCCATTCGCGGGGAGCGCTGACCGCTATTGTCACTGTCGTGAGCGAGGTCGTTCGACACCACGAGAGGACGCCATCTTGACCGAGCCAGTGACCGATCCGAACAACGCCGCGCAGACCATCGCCGCGGGATATGGTTTCGATTCCGTCTCGCTCGAACTCGGCACCGTGTCGGTGGACGGCCAGGCAGATCCGACGGCCCGGGTTCGCATCCCGTTGGCAATGATGAACCGGCACGGTCTGGTCGCCGGGGCGACGGGCACCGGCAAGACCAAGACGCTGCAGATGATCGCCGAGCAGCTCTCGACCAACGGGGTCCCGGTGATCATGGCCGACATCAAGGGCGACCTGTCGGGGCTGAGTGCGCCAGGTGTCGTCGGTGACAAGATCACTGCACGCGCCCAGCAGACCGGCGACGAGTGGCAGCCGTCGGCGTCGCCGGTGGAGTTCGTCTCTCTGGGCGCCGACGGAATCGGTGTCCCGATCCGGGCGACCATCACCTCGTTCGGCCCCATTCTGCTCAGCAAGGTGTTGGGGCTCAACGCGACTCAGGAGTCGACGTTGGGTCTGATCTTCCACTGGGCCGACCAGCGTGGGCTTCCGCTGCTCGATCTGAAGGATCTGCGGGCGGTCATCATGCATCTGACCGGCGACGAGGGGAAAGCGGACCTGAAGGCGCTCGGCGGTGTCTCGAAACAGACCGCCGGGGTGATCCTGCGTGCGCTGACCAATCTGGAGGCCGATGGCGGCGACACCTTCTTCGGAGAACCGGAGGTGGAGCCGACGGATCTGCTGCGGGTGGGTCCCGACGGTCGCGGCATCATCACCCTGTTCGAACTCGGTGCGCAATCCTCGCGCCCCGCATTGTTCTCCACGTTCCTGATGTGGATCCTCGCCGACCTCTTCGAGTTCCTGCCCGAGGTGGGAGATCTGGACAAGCCCGAACTCGTGTTCATCTTCGACGAGGCGCACCTGCTGTTCGACGATGCGTCGAAGGCGTTCAAGGAGCAGGTCGAGCAGACCGTCAAGCTGATCCGCTCCAAGGGGGTGGGGGTGTTCTTCTGCTCGCAGCTGCCCACCGACATCCCGAACGAGGTGCTCTCGCAGCTCGGGGCGCGCATCCAGCATGCGTTGCGCGCGTTCACTCCCGACGACCAGAAGGCGCTGTCCAAGACGGTGAAGACGTATCCGACCTCGGAGGTCTACGACATCGAGAAGGCGCTCACCTCACTGGGCATCGGTGAGGCGGTGGTGACCGTGCTCTCGGAGAAGGGTGCGCCCACCCCGGTGGCCTGGACGGTGATCCGGACGCCTCGATCCTCGATGGAAGCGCTTGGGGCCGAGGCGATCACGTCGGCCGCCAAGGCGAGCCCGCTGTACGCGAAGTACGGTCAGACGATCGACCGAGAGTCGGCATACGAGAAACTGGCGGCCAACACGCTCGCTCCCGACGAGCCTGCCGATGCTGTGCCGCCACCGCCACCGTCGTCGCCGCCCGCCGCCGAACCGGACAAGCCAGGGGCGTTCACCGAGATCCTCACCAGCAAGCCGATGCAGAACTTTCTGCGCAACGCGGCGAGTCAGGCAGGCCGTGAGTTCAGCCGGGCGATCTTCGGGACGGGTCGTCGGCGGCGTCGCTGACGGTCACCCGCCGTCGCGGCGCATGCAGGCGGCGCACGTGCGATGGGCGACGTTGCTCGTCACCACCCGCGGACGTTGCAGGCAATGCGGGTGAAGTTTCACCCAGTTTTGCGCGGAGCGTCCGTGACGTGCAATCCGCAGTGCTGCGGTCGGGGTCAGCCGTCGCCGAGTTTGCGGTAGAAGGTCCCGACGATGGGCGCGACGATCGCCCGCGGGCTGTACCCGCCTGCCACCGACATCGCCTTGGACAAGGTGCCCGGAACCACACGCATCTTGTTGTGCTCCAATGCATCGAGACTCATCTCGGCGACCTTGGCCGAGGAGTGCCAGAGGAAGTCTGGGACCATCCGGTCGACGATGGAGGCGTCCTCGGCTGCCGGCGTCTCGGTGCGCACCGGGCCGGGCGCGAGCAGCGTGACGTGCACGCCCTGTGCGGCGACCTCCCCGCGTAGAGATTCGCTGAAGGTGTTCACGAACGCCTTGGTCGCCGCGTAGGTCGCGTTGTTGGGGATCGGCATGTTTCCTGCCGCGGAGCCGACCATGAGGATGCCGCCGGACCCGCGTGCCACCATCTGGGGCAGGACGGCCAGCGTCAGATCGTGTACGGCGTTCACGTTGAGCCGAACCTGTGCGCGTTCGTAGTCGGCGTCGAGATCGCTGACGGCACCGAAGGTCGCGATCCCGGCGTTGTTGCACAGCACCGAGATCTCGCGCTCGGCGAGCTCACCGCAGAGAACCTCGACGGCGGCCGCATCGGACAGGTCGACGGCGCGGACCTCGGCGGCCACGTGATGAGTGGTGCGCAGCTGTGCGGCCAGGTCCTCGAGGATGTCGCCGC
The DNA here is from genome assembly GCF_048537895.1 of Gordonia sp. CPCC 206044. NCBI lineage: Bacteria > Bacillati > Actinomycetota > Actinomycetes > Mycobacteriales > Gordoniaceae > Gordonia > Gordonia sp. CPCC 206044. The sequence goes on along the minus strand of NZ_JBCLVL010000030.1, from coordinate 7,782 downwards.
GCCGGGCGACGAGGATCAGCGAATGACCACGGGCCGCGAGGGCCCAGGCCAACGCCATCCCGATGCCCGACGATGCGCCGGTCACGACGGCACGGGCGGACGGGGTGGCAGACGGGATCGGCATGGCGGTCATGGTAACCGCCATGCCGTCCGTCGTGGTCAGGCGATACCGGCTGCGACCTCGGTGCCCTGGCGGATCGCGCGCTTCGCATCGAGTTCGCCTGCGTAATCGGCGCCCCCGATGATGTGGGTGATGACGCCTGCCTCGGTCAGCGGATCGACGAGGTCACGGACCGACTCCTGGCCCGCGCAGACGACCACGTTGTCGACCTCCAGCACGCGGGTGTCGGTGATGTTGCCCTCGTCGTCGCGGAAGCTGAGGTGCAGTCCCGCGTCGTCGATGCGGTCATAGGAGGCGCCGGAGATCTGTTCGACACCCTTCATCTTCATCTGGGCGCGGTGGACCCAACCGGTGGTCTTGCCCAGTGTCTTGCCCTGCTTGCCGGGCTTGCGCTGCACCATGTAGACCTGTCGGACCGCGGGCAGCGGGCGGGGTTTGGTGACGAAGCCGGGCTTCTCGCCGTCCTCGGTGACACCCCACTCCTGTTCCCATTCTTTGAGATTCAGCGTCGGCGACTCGTCGGTGGTCAGGAACTCGCTCACGTCGAAGCCGATACCGCCGGCACCGATCACCGCCACGCGCTTGCCGATCTCGCGGTGTCCGAGAACGGCTTCCGCGTACGACATGACCATCGGATGATCCACGCCCGGGATGCTCGGGATGCGCGGCGTGACGCCCGTCGCGACGATGACGTCGTCGAACTTCTCGGCGGTGATGTCGTCGGCGGATACCCGGGTGTTGAGCCGCACGTCGACACCCCGGACCTCGATCTGGCGGGTGAAGTAGCGGATCGTCTCCTTGAACTCCTCTTTGCCGGGAATGCGTGAGGCGATCTCGAACTGCCCGCCGATGGCGTCGCCGGCTTCGAAGAGGGTGACCTTGTGGCCGCGCTCGGCACTCGAGACGGCAGCCGACAGCCCGGCCGGACCGGCGCCGATCACCGCCACGCGCTTGGCCTTTCGGGTCGGGCCGAGCACCAGCGTGGTCTCCCGGCCCGCGCGCGGATTGACCAGACACGACACGTGCTTACCGACGAAGGCGTGGTCGAGGCATGCCTGGTTGCACCCGATGCAGGTGTTGATCTCGTCGGTGCGGCCATCGCGAGCCTTGTTCGCCAGGTGGGGGTCGGCCAGGAACGGTCGCGCCATCTGGATCGCGTCCACGCGTCCGCGACGGAGGATCTCCTCGCCGAACTCGGCGGTGTTGATCCGGTTGGCGGCGATCAGCGGGATCGACACCTCGTCGCGGAGTCGCTCGGTGAACTTTACGAAGGCACCGCGCGGCACCGAGGTCACGATCGTGGGTACCTGCGCCTCGTGCCAACCGATGTCGGTGTTGATGGCGTCGACCCCGAGTTCCTCGGCCTTGCGGGCCATCAGGGCGATCTCGTCCCACGTCTGACCTTTACGGACCAGGTCGGCGATCGACTGACGCAAGATGATGGGGAAGTCGCGGGGCACCTGGCGGCGCATCTCCTTGATCACCTCGACCAGGAAGCGCTGGCGATTCTCGGTGGACCCGCCCCACTTGTCGGTGCGGTCATTGGTGTGCGGGCACAGGAACTGGTTGATCAGATAGCCCTCGCCACCCATGATCTCCACGGCGTCGTAACCGGCCTGCCGGGCCAGCTTCGCCGACTGGCCGAAGCTCTTGATGACGTGACGGATGATCGGTTCGGTCATCCGCAGGTGCTTGAACGGGTGGATCGGGGAGGGCTCTTTACCCGGTGCGACCTTGAACGGGGTGTAGCCGTAGCGGCCGGCGTGGATGAGCTGCATCGCGATCTTGCCGCCCTCGTCGTGCACGGCCTTCGTGACGCGCTGATGGCGCTTCATGTCGACGACGTTGGTCATCTTGCCGCCGAACGCCATCAGCAGCCCGGTGCGGCTGGTGCCGAATCCGCCGGTGATGATCAGTCCGGCGCCACCGCGGGCGCGTTCGGCGAAGTAGGCGGCGAGCTTGTCGGTGTCCCAGATCCGGTCCTCGAGGCCGGTGTGCATGGAACCCATCACGAGACGGTTCTCGAGGGTCATCCCACCGATCTGCAAGGGCTCGAACAGATGGGGGAAATGCGGATTGCGTTGCGCGGGCTGTGCCGATGGGGCTGTCATGGCCAGTCCTTTCTGTGTCGGTCGACCCGGTGTGGGTCAGTCTGTGTCCGAAGACGTCGGTCGAGTCGAATTGATCTGGGTGAGTTCACGTTCCAGGCTCTGGAGGACTTCGTCACACCAATCGACAAAGCCTTCCTCGGACCGGATGCCGCCGCGCAGGACCAGGTACTGGTGCAGTTTGCGGCCGGTGAGGGAGTCAGGGTTCGGGTAATAGTTCTCGCGAAAGGTGTTGAAGAGCTTGAGCTGTGCGAGATGCTCGTCACGGTGGACCTTGAGTTCGCCGATGACGGCGGCGAGGTCGCCGAACTCGGCGGCACGCAATTTGACGCCGATGTCGCTGCGCAGGGGCTGCAGCGGTGTGGGACTGACCGCCCAGTCCGACAACGCTTTACGGCCCTCGTCGGAAATGGTGTAGACCTTCTTGTCCGGCCGCCCGTCCTGCGCGACGGATTCGAAGCTGACGAGACCGTCGGTGTGCAGCTTCTTGAGTGTCCGATAGATCTGCTGATGGGTGGCCGACCAGAAGTATCCGATGGATCGGTCGAACTGCTGGCCGATCTCGTAGCCCGTTCCGGGTCGTTCGGCCAGCGACACGAGGATCGCATGTTCGAGCGCCATGACCCCAAAGCTAACACTGCACCAACGCACTATGCAACTAGGTTCATATGGCTTGGAGCTCGACCGACCTGCCCGAATCCCAGGAGGGGCGGGGGATGCCAGACGACAGCAATCCGCCGACCACGCAGGGCGTGGTCGGCGGAATGACGGTTGGGTTGGCTCAGCGAGCGTCGCTCAGAACCACTGCCAATCCCAGCGGTGCAGACGACGGTTCCACACCCGGCGACGGCGACGCTTGCGCGGCGGTGCGGGATGCGGCGCCGGACGGGGGTGGTTGCCGGGGCGAGGTGCTGGCTGGGGCATGTCGTTCTCCTTGCGTTCAGTCCGTCGGCGACGTCGCCGACGGACTGAACGTAGGTAGAGCAACTGCGGATGGGCTGGCGTACGCCTGGGAGAACGCTGTGGAGACCAATCCTGTGGAGACCAACCTTTTGTGGAGATCAACGCTGGCGACCCGCTGTGGAGACCCGCGCTATGCGAGGAGTACGACTCCGAGCCAGATGAGTGCGGCGACCTTCACCACCTCGAGCGCGACGTAGACCAGGTGTGCATGGCTACGCGGCCCTTCGTGCCCGGCCAGGACCGCATCGGATCGGCGGGTGAGCGCCGGTCGCACCGCCACGAGTTGGACCGCCAGGGCGGCAATGGCCACGCCGGTACAGATCGCGACGGCCGGGCCATCCCAGGTCCCGACGACGACCGCGATCACGATGACCACCGCCCACACCGCCTCGATGGTGTTGAGTGCCCGAAACACCAGGCGGCCGATGCCCAGTCCGATCGGCAGCGTCACTCCCGGGGCGCGGAACTTGAGGGGCGCCTCCACGAACGAGATCGCCAGCACCATGCCGAGCCAGAGGAAGCATGCCGCTATGGCGATGGCGGCGGGCGTGCTCATCGGGCGCCTGACCGCAGCAGCTCGGGACCGAATGTCTCGTAGTGGATGCGTTCGGCGGCGATGTCACGGGCGAGGAACTCGTCTCGCATGGAGGACAGGAATCCTGTCGGACCGCAGAGCATCACGTGGGTGCGCGGATCGATGGCCACATCATCGAGTGCCATCTGGCCGGTGCGAACCGCATCGGAGAGAACATGCGACGACGCCTTCTCGTACCACTGGTACAGACGGCCCTGCGGGAGGGACTCGACCAGAGCGGCGAGCTGCCCGCGGTGCGGCTGCCGGTCCCGCGAGCGGTCCGCGTGCAGGACCGTCACCGGTCGTTCGTCACCTCGTGCGGCCATCGCCGTGAGGAGCCCGATCACCGGCGTGCATCCGATGCCCGCCGAGGCGAGCGTCAGCGGGAGGTCGTCATCGGGAAGGACCAGATCGCCGAACGGCATGCTGACGTGCAGCAGGTCGCCTTCGAAGACCTGCTCGTGGAGGTACGCCGACACCTCGCCGGCCAGCTTCACGCTGAACTGCCACCGCGGCGAATCGGGTGTGCCCGTCAGGGAGTACTGCCGGATCTGGTGTGCACCGTCGGCGAGGGGTACCTGAACGGAAATGTATTGGCCGGGCCGGAATCCGGGCAGTGACGTGTTCGGCTCGGGGTCGGTGAGCGTCAGCGCGATGGTGTCGGGGGAGATCTGGGCGCGCTCGGTCACCAGGGCGTCGTGCCACACCTGGCCGGGCGTGACGCCCGCACGCGCGTACAGGTCTGCTTCCGAGGCGATCAGCAGATCGGCCATGTCCCAATACAACTGGTCCCAGGCATCGGCGACCGGTGGCGTGACCGCATCGCCGAGGACCTCGACGATGGCCGCGAACAGGTGCTCGTGCACCACGGTGTACTGGTCGCGGGTCACGCCGAGCGAGGCATGTTTGTGGGCGATTCGGTCGAGGATGAACCGCTGACGCCGCGCATCGGGTTCGAGTTGCAGGCGGGCGAAGGCCGCGATCGACCCCGCCAGAGCCTGGGGCTGTTCGCCGGACTTCTGGTGCGTGCGGTTGAAGAGATCGTCGTGGAGCTCCGGATGGGCCGTGAACATGCCGCGGTAGAACCGCTGGGTGATGTCGGCGAGGGCGTCCTGCACGGCGGGTAGGGTCGCGGCCAGGGTGCTGCGTTGCGCATCGGACAACATGGTGACTCCGATCTTCCGGGTGGATCCCGTCAGGCGTTCCGGGCGGGACTGGGGGACCGTGAATCGTTGTCGGGCAACGACTCCGGTCGGGCAGTGAGCGACAGCAGCACTCCTGCCGTCGGCTCGCGGACGAGGTCTGCGACGGTCTCGTCGTCGAGGCTGGCGAAGAATGCGTTACGTGCACGGGCGAGTGCGCCGCGCAGCCGGCAGGCGTGGCGCAGCGGGCACGGCTGTGGCCCCTCGCAGTCGATGACCTCGTCCTCTCCCTCGAGGGACCGGGCGAGCCAACCGACCTGTGCATCACGGCCCAGTTCGGTGATGGCGAGCCCGCCAGAACGGCCGCGTCGGGCATGGACGACACCCATCTCGGAAAGTCGTCCGACGACCTTGGCCACATGGGTGTAGGGCACCGCCAACTCGTTTGCGAGGGCCCTTGTCGTCAACGGCGTTGCCGTCATCGGTGTTGTCGCCGAAGGGCTCTCGCCCGCCACCGCGAGGCGCATGACAACCCGGAGGCCGATATCGGTGAACCGGGTCAGCTGCATGAGATGAGTAGATCATAATTGGAATCTGATATGCATATTTGCGTGTGGTGATGCCCGTCACGATCCCGACGATCACCGTTTCGGGACGCGCGGCACGTCGGTATCGCGCAGACTGATCCGCATGACGACACCGAAGACACGTTCGGGTGGGTTCCTGTCGTGGCGGCTCAGTGACGGTGGGGGAGTCATCGGTCCGGATGAACGACTCAGCTGGCCGCGCACAGTCGGGATCGGACTGCAGCACGTGGTGGCGATGTTCGGTGCGACTTTCCTGGTTCCGGTCCTGACCGGATTCCCGCCGGCGACGACCCTCTTCTTCTCCGGGATCGGCACGTTGCTGTTCCTGGTGATCACCGGCAACCGGTTGCCGAGCTACCTCGGTTCGAGTTTCGCGATCATCGCACCGGTGTTGGCGGCCACCGCATCTCACGGCCAATCGGCCGCACTCGGCGGGATCGTGGTGATCGGAGTGCTGCTGATCGTCATCGGTGCCGTCGCCCATGTCGCGGGCATCGGATGGATCGAGATCCTGATGCCGCCCGTTGTCACCGGCACCATCGTCGCGTTGATCGGGCTCAATCTCGCGCCGACGGCGAAGACCAACTATGAGCAGGATGCGATCACCGCCACCGTGGTGCTCGTGGCGTTGATCGCCTCGATCGTGCTGTTCCGAGGTCTGCTGGGCCGGTTGGCCATCGTCGTGAGCGTGATCGTGGGTTACCTGTTCGCCCTGGTCCGCGACAAGGTCGACACGAGCGCGATCGCCGATGCCGCGTGGGTGGGCCTACCGGACTTCCACGCGCCGTCGTTCGAGGTGTCGGTCATCCCGATGTTCCTGCCGGTGGTCCTGGTGTTGCTGGTGGAGAACATCGGGCACGTGAAATCGGTGTCCACGATGACCGGAGTCGACTACGACAAGCGTGTCGGTCGGGCGTTGGCCGCCGACGGGTTGGCGACCGTGCTGGCAGGCAGTGGCGGAGGTTCGGCCACGACGACCTACGCCGAGAACATCGGGGTCATGGCCGCCACCAAGGTGTACTCGACGGCCGCCTACTGGATCGCCGGCATCGCGGCGATCCTGCTCGGTCTGTCGCCGAAGGTGGGGGCGGTCATCGCGTCCGTGCCGCCCGGCGTGCTCGGCGGTGTGACGACCGCCCTGTACGGGCTCGTCGGCATCCTGGGCGTACACATCTGGGTGACCAATCGGGTCGATTTCTCCCGCCCCGTCAACCAGTTCACCGCGGCCATTCCCCTGGTGATCGGTATCGCCGACTTCACCTGGGTCATCGGTGATCTCGACTTCGGCGGCATCGCACTCGGGGCCGGGGCCGCGCTGGTCATCTATCACTCGATGACCGTGATCGGTCGGTGGCGCGGGACGGTCACCGACCGATAGTGGGTGGTGCCGGCGCAGCGAGGAACGGGGTGCCCCGCATGGCGAGGCACCCCGTTCATCGCGCTCGGGTCAGTCGCGGTTGCCCGGAATCCCGAACCAGAATCCGATCCCGATGACGATGCACGACAGGAAAGCCACCAAGGGCATGGTCCACATGTAATCCATGCCGGGAACGCTACGAGAGGACGACGCCGCGCGTGGGCGTTTTCACAAGAGCGAAACAGGATCTGGAGTCTCGGCGAGGTGCGGTGTGAGGTACCGCCGTGCTTCCGCGGCGGGGGTGCCATCCCGGTCGCCGAGCCCGACCGCGACGTGTGGAGAACGCTCACGCCCTGTGGTCTTTTGGTGATCACACTCGTTGATGCGCAACATGTTTCGGCTTCCGAGTCGGAGCATGAAACAATCTCTGAACTCCTCTTGTCGATCCCGCGGCGACGGCGTATATTCGAACACGGGTTCGAAACACTGGGGGGTGTGATGGCCGAGGATCATGTTGCTGGCGAGCAGGTGTCTGAGGTGGTTGGCCTTTATCGTCAGCTCGATGAGTTGCTCGACCGGATCAGCGCGGTCGGTACGACCAGCGCGTCGTATGCGGAGATTGTTGGTGTTGCGCAGGCGCATGAGCGTGCTGTGCGGCGGTTGGGGTTTGTCGGTTTACAGCGTCTGGTCGACTGCGATGAGCGTGGTGTGGTCGCCTTGGAGGGGTTCGCCCGATTCACTGATTTTCTGGTGTCGCGGTTGCGGATCACCGATGCGGGGGTGCGGCGTCGGCAGATCGCGGCGTTGTTGCCGACGTATTCGTTGGCCGGTGAGCAGGTGCCGACGAGGTATCCGCATGTGGCGCAGGCCTGGTCAGACGGCGCTATCGGCACCGCGCATGTGTCGGCGGTGCTGGCGGTGTTGGACAAG